>NZ_JBGJZM010000014.1:0-731 GCF_042610425.1 Ectobacillus soli | reverse complement strand
TAGGTATCAATCCGCAGCTTCGGTAATACGTTTAGCCCCGGTACATTTTCGGCGCAGAGTCACTCGACTAGTGAGCTATTACGCACTCTTTAAATGGTGGCTGCTTCTGAGCCAACATCCTAGTTGTCTGGGCAACTCCACATCCTTTTCCACTTAACGTATATTTGGGGACCTTAGCTGGCGGTCTGGGCTGTTTCCCTTTTGACCACGGATCTTATCACTCGTAGTCTGACTCCCAAGGATAAGTCATTGGCATTCGGAGTTTGACTGAATTTGGTAGTCCGGTAAGGACCCCGCGTTCAATCAGTGCTCTACCTCCAAGACTCTCACACTTGAGGCTAGCCCTAAAGCTATTTCGGGGAGAACCAGCTATTTCCAAGTTCGATTGGAATTTCTCCGCTACCCACACCTCATCCCCGCACTTTTCAACGTGCGTGGGTTCGGGCCTCCATTCAGTGTTACCTGAACTTCACCCTGGACATGGGTAGATCACTTGGTTTCGGGTCTACGACCGCGTACTCAAAACGCCCTATTCAGACTCGCTTTCGCTACGGCTCCGTCTCTTCGACTTAACCTTGCACGAGATCGTAACTCGCCGGTTCATTCTACAAAAGGCACGCCATCACCCGTAAATGGGCTCTGACTACTTGTAGGCACACGGTTTCAGGATCTCTTTCACTCCCCTTCCGGGGTGCTTTTCACCTTTCCCTCACGGTACTGGTTCACTATCG
>NZ_JBGJZM010000013.1:0-752 GCF_042610425.1 Ectobacillus soli | reverse complement strand
GTTTGTTTTGTTTAGTTTTGAGTGTTCAGTATAGTTGAATATCTCGTGAGTATGGGCCTATAGCTCAGCTGGTTAGAGCGCACGCCTGATAAGCGTGAGGTCGATGGTTCGAGTCCATTTAGGCCCACCATACTTTTACTACGGGGCCTTAGCTCAGCTGGGAGAGCGCCTGCTTTGCACGCAGGAGGTCAGCGGTTCGATCCCGCTAGGCTCCACCAAACAATGTTCCTTGAAAACTAGATAACAGTAAGTGTAAAGCATAAAAGTGTAACCTTTTTGGTTAAGTTAGAAAGGGCGCACGGTGAATGCCTTGGCACTAGGAGCCGATGAAGGACGGGACTAACACCGATATGCTTCGGGGAGCTGTAAGTAAGCAATGATCCGAGGATTTCCGAATGGGGGAACCCGCCATCTGTAATGNCCCGCCATCTGTAATGGGATGGTATCCTTATCTGAATTCATAGGGTAAGGAAGGCAGACCCAGGGAACTGAAACATCTAAGTACCTGGAGGAAGAGAAAGCAAATGCGATTTCCCAAGTAGCGGCGAGCGAAACGGAAACAGCCCAAACCAAGAGGCTTGCCTCTTGGGGTTGTAGGACGTTCTACATAGAGTTACAAAAGAACGAGGTAGATGAAGCGGCCTGGAAAGGCCCGCCACAGAAGGTAACGGCCCTGTAGTCGAAACTTCGTTCCCTCTTGAACGGATCCTGAGTACGGCGGAACACGAGAAATTCCGTCGGAATCCGGGAGG
>NZ_JBGJZM010000012.1:0-977 GCF_042610425.1 Ectobacillus soli | reverse complement strand
TTCTTATAAATGATGTCAATCATTTATTTCAACCCGGTTTTAATATCTCCCGAATCGACGTATTCCAATATACCATGTTATTTCAGTACTTGCAACCCTTTCTTTGAAATAACCGTGATTATTTCCTAATCAATTTTTGAAATGATCAACACCTACGAACTCTGTTCTATCGAACAGAATACTTCAATAGATAATTTCTATCCTTCCAAACAGTCAGAAATCTTATCGCTAATTCTTATCTTTCTTTATTGCCACTATATGAGCCAAATTGACTAAACAAGATTATTACTCATTTGCTTGTTTTCCATACCACTTAGCCTCGCATTCGAGAATCGGTGTCTTCTCGTCTTTTAAGGATAAGAATTAAAAATAAAACTTCCTTAAGTTAAAAGATCCAGCACTTAAAGAAGGTGCTAGTCATCTCAGATTAACCTACTAAATAAATCTATCAGTTCAGAAATGAGTAGATAACATGGCAAGATTATTAATAAAAAAAACAGTATTTGAGACTTCCCCTAAAAGAAGGATATCGCACTGTAGTGGTCCTTCTCACGTTCGCAAAATCTTGTACTCCCCTTGCTAATAACCTCTACTCACGATTTTTTGACATACAAAAAAATCACTCATTAAAAATGAGTGATTTGCTGTTTGCCTAGCGACGTCCTACTCTCACAGGGACAAAGTCCCAACTACCATCGGCGCAAAAGAGCTTAACTTCCGTGTTCGGTATGGGAACGGGTGTGNTTTGCCTAGCGACGTCCTACTCTCACAGGGACAAAGTCCCAACTACCATCGGCGCAAAAGAGCTTAACTTCCGTGTTCGGTATGGGAACGGGTGTGACCTCTTTGCCATCATCACTAGACCTATATGAAGGCAAATTCCTTCAAAACTAGGTAACAAAGTGTAAAGAACAAAAACTTTTTGGATAAGCCCTCGATCGATTAGTATTCGTCAGCTCCACATGTCACCATGCTTC
>NZ_JBGJZM010000011.1:0-1033 GCF_042610425.1 Ectobacillus soli | reverse complement strand
ATCAGGTAGATAGGTCTGAGGTGGAAGCATGGTGACATGTGGAGCTGACAGATACTAATCGATCGAGGGCTTATCCAAAAAGTTTTTGTTCTTTACACTTTGTTACCTAGTTTTGAAGGAATTTAATATTCCTTATTGACAAATTTTCGTTTGTCAGTATAATAATAAGAGTCTGGTAATGATGGCAAAGAGGTCACACCCGTTCCCATACCGAACACGGAAGTTAAGCTCTTTTGCGCCGATGGTAGTTGGGACTTTGTCCCTGTGAGAGTAGGACGTTGCCAGGCAGTTCTGGGGGATTAGCTCAGCTGGGAGAGCATCTGCCTTACAAGCAGAGGGTCGGCGGTTCGATCCCGTCATCCTCCACCATTTATGCCGGTTTAGCTCAATTGGTAGAGCAACTGACTTGTAATCAGTAGGTTGGGGGTTCAAGTCCTCTAGCCGGCACCATTTCACTATTTGAATGATTGTTTTATATATTATGAGCCATTAGCTCAGTGGTAGAGCATCTGACTTTTAATCAGAGGGTCGAAGGTTCAAGTCCTTCATGGCTCACATTTGCGGGTGTGGCGGAATTGGCAGACGCACCAGACTTAGGATCTGGCGCCTTTGGCGTGGGGGTTCGAGTCCCTTCACCCGCACCATATTTTTTATAATCGCGATNCGGGTGTGGCGGAATTGGCAGACGCACCAGACTTAGGATCTGGCGCCTTTGGCGTGGGGGTTCGAGTCCCTTCACCCGCACCATATTTTTTATAATCGCGATGCGGAAGTAGTTCAGTGGTAGAATACAACCTTGCCAAGGTTGGGGTCGCGGGTTCGAATCCCGTCTTCCGCTTACGTGCCGGGGTGGCGGAACTGGCAGACGCACAGGACTTAAAATCCTGCGGTAGGTGACTACCGTACCGGTTCGATTCCGGTCCTCGGCACCACATGCGCCCATAGCTCAACTGGATAGAGTATTTGACTACGAATCAAAAGGTTGGAGATTCGAATTCTCCTGGGCGCATTATAAAAACGGGAAGTAGCTCAG
>NZ_JBGJZM010000010.1:0-1091 GCF_042610425.1 Ectobacillus soli | reverse complement strand
GTAGGACGTCGCTAGGCAAACAGCAAATCACTCATTTTTAATGAGTGATTTTTTTGTATGTCAAAAAATCGTGAGTAGAGGTTATTAGCAAGGGGAGTACAGATTTTCCGGACGTGAAAGACCACTACGGTACAATAGCACTTCTTATAGGGGAAGTTAAATATGGAGTAAACCGAAGGTTTGGGGGACTCTAAACATTTGAAAATTTGCCCTTTTTCAAGTGTGTATCTCTACTATTAATGCACTTGTATATGAAATGGCTAGGGAAAAGAAATGTACAAAACAGTAAACTGAACATATTTCTGTGAATTTTCCAAGTGTAGTGAAGAATCAAGCCATCAATGATGAGAAAATCGTATTGAAAAAGTAAAGAAAATGAGGTTTCTATTGTTCTTATTTTAAGGAAACCTGTTTGTATTTGAAACAATCTGAACTACTCCTTTCACTTTTTTCATATTTTACTTCCTATTATGATAGATAGTAAGGTGAAGAAAACACCTATTCATGTTTTGTTGATGGATAAGGATAATCGCAATCTTGATTTGCTCAAGTATAAGTTGGGAACGCTCCGCATCACGCAAAAGTCTAGAAAATGGAGGGCTCAAATCTCTATCACAATTCCTACGGTGGAAGGATTAGGCTAAAAGGTCATATCATAGGGTGTAGATTGAGGTCTAAATGTCCCTGCTGAGCGGGTAAAAGATGACGGATGTGTTCGTTTCCTTGGCAATGGTAGATCAACATAGGGAACTATAAATTATATGTTCTTCCTTATGAGGTGTAATGAGATGTCCTAATCTTGAAGGCTGTACAAAACAGTAATGTACTGTGAATGCTAAGTCATTCCTGAATCTTACTCTTACCACCGTATGGGATAAGAGTTTGCTACTTTAAGTAGTAGAAGTCTCAAAACTTAAGGGAGTTAGAAGTAAAAAGCTAGTTTAGGAGAATTGCTTAGGAAATAATTAGTTTGTATTACAGCTATTAAAAAAAGGGTTGCAAGTACTGAAATAACATGGTATATTGGAATACGTCGATTCGGGAGATATTAAAACCGGGTTGAAATAAATGATTGACATCATTTATAAGAA